>NZ_CP015454.1 GCF_003096095.1 Dietzia psychralcaliphila | reverse complement strand
TTCGCGGTTTCGCCTAGGTCGGTTCCGTCGATGTCGTCGGTGTATCTGACCTGGAAGTGCTGAGCCATAGATCTGTCCATTCTTGGTGCGTCAACTGCTGCGGTGAATTATGCCCGCTGCGGCAAGTCGCGTCGGTTGACCCTGAGAGCTCCACTCGTCCAGGCCGAGTGCAAAGGGGCGCGGTAAGCCGCCTACGAGCCGAC
This sequence comes from Dietzia psychralcaliphila, assembly GCF_003096095.1. Taxonomy (NCBI): domain Bacteria; kingdom Bacillati; phylum Actinomycetota; class Actinomycetes; order Mycobacteriales; family Dietziaceae; genus Dietzia; species Dietzia psychralcaliphila. The sequence goes on along the minus strand of NZ_CP015454.1, from coordinate 26,386 downwards.
CGCGGGTCGTGGCTGCTGGTGCGCTAGCAACTACGACGGCCGTCGGGGGTTGCTGAGTGGTGGCATTTAAGTAGCATTGATGGTGCTGGGCAGGGTGCCCGTAGTCGTCGACCGCCGTGATTGGCGGTACTTGCGAGTGTTGTTGGAGGGGGTTCGGGCGATGGCTGTGGTGGATCAGGCGATCTTGGCGCATACCGAGACCATGAAGCTGTCGAGCGCGGAGTTGGCGCGTCAGCTGGTGCAGCATCTCGGGCCGACGGTGGTGGCGGTGGCCGCGGGTGTGCGGGACAAGAAGTTGCCGTACAAGTGGTCGGCCGATGGTGGTCCGGTGCCGCGGGATGGCGCGTTGCGGCGACTGCAGGTGGCTCATCGGGCTTGGGTGGCGATCGCGACGTCCGAGGGCGCTGATGTCGCTCGGGCGTGGTTCATCGGCGCGAACCCCAGGTTGGATGAGCAGCCGCCGTTTATGGCGATCGCGGCGGGCAAGTTCAAGCCGGTGATGAGTGCTGCCGCGGCGTTCGTCGACGGCACCGACAACTAAAACTCGCCCCGTGACCCTGGCCCCTGCGGGCCGGCCCGGCGAGCGGTGGAAGGCCACCTAGGGTGGTCCGGGTGAGAATGAGCACCAGTAGAGGATGCCGCCTGTGACAGACGACATCACGGTCTGCACGAACACGGGCCTGGCGCTGCTCCCGGCCGGCGGCCAGACCGTCTATCGGTTGGCCAAGCCCTCCTATGGGGTGCTCAATCCGCCGGCTCGAGGCGTCAGTAGCAGCGAGGACCGGGTGGGGTGGAACCGTTTCGATTTGCCCGGCGAGCAGACCATCTATTGCGCCAGTAGCGCCGAGGGCGCGTACGGCGAGTTGCTGGGCGCGTTGAAGGTCGGCGGCCCCTACCGGGCGCAGGAGTATCTCGATGATCCGGGCGCCGATGATCTCTACGCCTTGATCGCACGCGACTGGAACGATCTGGGGGTTCGGCCACCCGGCGTGGTCGACATCCACTGGCTGTACGCCCACCGCCTGTACACGGTGGCACTGCCGGCATCGGGATGGTTCGTGGAGATCGAATACGCGCGCACCATCACCTATCTGGCCTCGCATATCCCGCTGCCGTTGTGGGAGCGCGGGGTCGACGAGATTACCGTGGCGCAGACGCGAAGCGGGGACCGTCATCTGACGACCGAACTGGCCGCCACGCTGGCAGCCGCCCCCCTCGCCGGCGGCCTGCGAGCGCTGGGCATCCACTACTACTCCAAACACGGCACGCAGTGGTCCTGCTGGGCGGTGTGGCTGCGCGCGGGCGTCGCCAGCGCTCTGGACGCAAGCCCGGGCCAACCGGTCGCGCCGCCGGCCGACAATGCCGCGTTGGCAGCCGTGCTGGACATCTACAACCTCACCGCCCGATAGCCTCGGCCCCCCTTCGCCGCGCGCGCTCTGGCCGGCGCCCAGCGGCCCCATCTGGCTCGTCGCCGAAGGCGTCCGCACCGACGGACACCCATTCCCCGCGGTCGCCGCGGGCACGCCTCTCCCGGACTACCCGCCGAACGCGGGATGCGGTAACCTCGGTAACGAGAAACGTTACCGGTTACCCGTTACCGTCTACCCGAACCGGAGGGACTGTCATGTCGACGTCGGAGAAGATTGCTCGCGCCTATGGGGTGCTCCTCGCGCGGGGCGAGAAGGTCACCGTGCGGGCCGTGCAGCGCGAAGCGGGGGTGCGGATCGGCGAGGTGGCCGCGTGGATGCGCGAGCATGCCGGCGGGGCGGCAGGGGATGTGCCGGCGGCGCCGGATTTGTCGGAGGCAATGTCGGCGATGGTGGCCTCGGTGTGGGCTGCGGCGTGGAAGCGGGCCGCGGAGCAGGCGGACGAGGCGACCGCGGTGGCGCTCGATGCTGCTCGCGCGGGTGAGGCCCACGCCCTGGAGGCGGCCGAGCAGGCTGCTGCAGAGCGTGACGAGGCAGTCGCATCCCGCGACCGAGCACTCCGCGAGCTCGAGGCAGTGCGCGACGAGCTCGAGCAGCTGCGCGGCCAGCTCGAGGAAACGCGCCAGGACGCCGCCGTCGCACGCGCCAAGGCCGAGGAGTCCGACCGGGCACGGGTCCGGGCGGAGGCAACCTCAGACACACTGCGGGAGGTCCTGGACTCGCTGCGCGAGGCCGCCCGCACGCCGGGCCAGCCGGGCGAGTCCTAGCGGAGCTCGCCAGGGCGCGTGGGGCACTGACTGTCGGGGGGAGAAGTCACACTGACAGTAGGTCGACCGAAAACAGGTCGGCACGATCCGCGCCCACGAATGGGTGCTCTGCTGCGAGCAGTCGGGCGGCAAGGGGGAGTCCTGATGTGGGATCTGACCACGGCGCTGCAGGCTACCGCGGTGGTCGCTGGCGGCGCCTTGGCCGTGCCTCCGCCTCGCGCGTGGGGCCGGTGGGTTCTGCGCATTGATTGGGCTGCTCGGTGTGCTGCAAGGCCGGACGTGGGCGCCGACGGTCGCGGCGCTGGGGCTGTTGGCGTGGTTCGTGGGTCATTGGTCGTTCGCGGTGCGACACGATGTGCGCTATCGGTCGGCGATAGCGCTGTGGGTGATCGATAGGACCCCGCTGCGGTGGACGATCCCGCGGTACTGGCAGCTGCGCCGGCAACGTCGACAAACAGTGGCCCGCTGACACATCTGGGGCTGCCAATAAGAAAGGCCCCGCCGTCGGCGAGGCCACTACTGCGAGCGACTGTACTCCCAAGCTCTAGAACAGCGAGGGCGTGTCGAGGGGCGCGGCGTTGCCACAGGCGCGGGAGTACGCGCGCGCGTCCCAGCCGGAGGCGAGGGCGTCTCGCACGGCTAGGGACCGGGCGTGGCGGTTGGTGTGTTGGTCGGGGTTGCGGATGGCTCCGGTACGACCACACGCGACGGCGTAGCGGCAGGTTTGCTGACTGGGTAGAGGCGACGACATGCCCCGGGTCGACACGCACGCACAGGGGTTCGTTGCATCGGTGTTCGGCCACCACGCCATCGGCCAGTTGGCCGGCGAGCAGGAGTGCGAATCGGTGCCCGGACTCGGTTCGACTGACCCCACCCGACCTCCACGTCAGGCGTGTATACCCGTCGACGCCACTGATCGCTGAAATGAGAAACCAGCACCCGTCCCCGGGTGCTTTGACCACGCGGGACCAGAACGCGTCGATCGCCGCCTGAGTGGGCGGCAGGGTCGCGCTATAGGGACGCGACCGGCGCGCCGCGCCAGCCGGGACGAGAGCCGGCGCGATCAATTCCAGGCCCGGCAGAGGAATGTCCCCGCCTGCAGGACTGGTGCGCGGGTCAGTGGGACTCGGCACCGTTGTGGTCCGAGGTCGTGTCCGACGCGTGCTCGTCAGTGGTCTCCGGCGTCTGGTCGTCGGGGGCGGTGCGGTCCTTCGCGGCGCGGATCGCGGTGCCGACCTCGCGGGCGGACAGGCCGGTCATCTCGGCCAGATCGGACTGGGCGACACCGAGGTCCTTCAGCTCGATCAGTGCCTCCCCCAGGGCGGCTTCGGCGTCGGCTCGGGCGTCGATGGCGGAGAACACCGCTACGAGCTTGGACTCGCGCTTGCGCGCCCGCTCGAGCTCGTCAGCCATCGCCTGGCGGGCACGGGCCCGTGCGGTCTGGGAACGCGAATCAGTCTTCGTAGCAGCCATGGCCCAAACCCTAGAGCACCCCTACGACACCCGCGAGCACCAACCACTCCCCCATCCGACCACCGCGTCGCCCACACTGGCCCCGCCGGAGACCCCACCAGTGTGGCCAGGACCAACACTCGCTCCCGATCGCTCAAGCAGCCATACACAGTAGGCACTTCTAGTGAACGACGGGAAATCGCTGGTCACAGCGCCGTGCGCTGCGACGCGTAGACGCGGCCGTTCCGGGCCGCATACGCTGGCGGGTGTGATGAGCCTTCGAGCGGTACACGCCGGTACTGGATACCAGTACCTGCTGCGCTCGGTCGCAACCCACGACGCCGACCCGCAGGGCATGGCCCTGTCGGACTACTACGCGGCCAAGGGAACCCCGCCGGGACGGTGGATCGGTAGTGGACTTCAGGGACTGAACTCCCAGTCCGTGACCTCTGGGGCGACGGTGACCGAGGCGCAGATGGCCGCCTTGTACGGCGAAGGTCTGCATCCGGACACCGATCAGATGATGGCAGGCGGCAAACCGTTGGCGGCCTGCAAGCTGGGCCGGAGCTTCCCGCTCTACACCGGCGGCGTGGACGTTCTGGAAGCAATCGCCACCGCGGAGAAGTCGTTCCTCGCAGTCGAAGGGCGGCGCCCCACAACCGATGAACGAGGCCAGATCGCCGAGGGCACCGCACGCCCGTTCTACTCTGATGAGTTCGGCTACGAACACGCCTCCGGCAAGGACGTCATCGCGTGGGTAAACCGGGAACGCGACCAGGTCAAGCAAGCTGTCGCCGGATTCGATTTCACGTTCTCTCCGGTGAAAAGTGTCAGCGTCCTGTGGGCGCTGGCCGATGAGAACACTGCCTCTCGTGTGGCTGTGTTGCATCACGAAGCCGTCGCCGAAGCACTGGCCTGGGCCGAGGACAACGCGATCTACACACGCGTCGGGACCGGCGGTATCAAGCAGGTCAAAACCAGCGGGATCATCGCTAGCGAGTTCACCCACTTTGACACCCGGTGCGGGGACCCGGACCTGCACTCCCACGTGCTGCTGGCTAACAAGGTCCAAGGCCCTGACGGGCGGTGGCTGTCGCTGGACTCTCGCGCAATCCACCAGATGCATCAAGCGATCTCCGCCCGCTATGACGCGATCTTGCACGACCTTCTGACCCGCCGAATGGGCGTGGAGTTCCAGGCCCACTACCCCCACCCAGATAAGGCTCCGATCTGGGAGATTTCTGGGATCGACCGCCGCCTGATAGAGGCGTTCTCCTCCCGCAGAACCTTGGCCCGCCCGGTCTATGACCGGCTCGTCGCTGAGTACGTGGAGAAGAACAATCGGCAGCCTTCGCAGCGGGCTGCGTACGCCCTGTGGCAGAAGGCGATCTTGGATACACGCGACGCCAAGAAGCCCGCCCAGTCCCTGTCCGAGCACCGCGCCGCCTGGCGTGAGATGGCCGAGAAAGTCGTCGGCACGCACGCGGTGGACCGCGTGGTTGGCGAGGTCACCGGGCAGGGCCGGAGCGAGGTGTCGCGGGAACTATTCGACGCCCAGGTCCACTCCCGGCAGGTGGCCGAGCAGGCGGTGGCGGCAGTGACCGCACGCCGGGCTCAGTTCCGCCGTTCCCACATCGACACCGCCGTATCGACCGCGCTCAAGGGCTACCGATTCGAGGGCGCCGAGGCCCTGGGCCGGGCGCACGAGGAGGTCATGGCCACCGCCATGGGAGAACTCGTTGTGCAGCTGACCCCGCCGGAGATTCTGGACCTTCCCAGCCCTCTGATCGGGCCAAACGGGGCTGGTGTGGACCGGCACGCCAACGCCGAGAAGTACACCACCCAGGCAGTCCTCGACGCCGAGACCGCCACCCTGGAGGCGGCCCACACGCCGGTCGCGGTGATCGCTACCCGCGCTGATCTGGACAGCGCCCTGGCCGCCCACACCAAGGCCGAGGGATGGTCCCTCAATGCCGGACAAACTGCCCTGGCGCAGCACCTCGTCGGTGCCGGAACACTGCTTGCCGCAGGCGTGGGTCCGGCCGGGACCGGTAAGACCGCATCCATGAAGGTCGTGGCCCGCACCTGGCAACAAACCGGCCGCTCGGTTATCGGCCTTGCTCCTTCCGCGGCAGCAGCGGCCGTCCTCGCGGGCGACATCGGCACCGACTGTCACACGATCGACTCGCTGACTTTCACCTGGATGGGCAAGCACCCGAACCTGCCCGGGAAATCGCTCGACGCACTGCCGGTCTCGATCAAACCTGGGGACATGCTTCTGGTCGATGAAGCGGGCATGGCCAGCACCGAGAACCTGGCCGCGCTGACCGAGATCGCCGCCGAATCTGGGGCCATCCTCCGCCTGATCGGCGACCCCAAACAGCTCGCGGCAGTCGAGACCGGGGGGCTGTTCGCCGACCTGACTCGCACCCCGGGAACGCCTCAGTTGCGCGAGGTCATGCGCATGGGCGCAGACACCGACCAAGCCGACGCAACGCTGGGTCTGCGCGAAGGCGATCCCGGCGCACTGGCTCTCTACAACGAGCGCGGATGGATCACCGGAGGGCACCGGGAACAGATGCTCACCCAGGCCGTGGAAGCGTTCCTGGCCGGCACCAAGGCCGGCAGGCAGTCGCTGATCATCGCCTCCACCAACACCGATGTCGACACTCTCAACGAGGTCATCCGCTCGAGCCGGATCGCCCACGGGCTAGTCGACGACGCACACACCACCAGGGTCGCTCGCGGGGACACCGTTGGTGTCGGCGACACCGTCATCGCCCGCACCAACTCCACGCTGTACGCAGGTGACCGCACCTACCTCGGACGGGTCATCAACGGCCAACTGTTCACCGTCACCGGCATCACCGACGACGGCTCACTGGCGGTCCGCGATCAGTCCACCGGGCAGGACATGCTCGTGCCCTCCAGCTACGCCGGCAAGCACGTCCACCTCGGTTACGCCGCCACCATCCACCGCGCCCAGGGCGCCACCGTCGACACCACCCACGCCGTCATCGACACTTCCGTGGACCGCGCCGGTCTCTACGTCGCCATGACCCGCGGCAAACGAGAAAACCGCGCCTACGCCGTGTGCGAACCCGTGCTCGACCTCGGCGCCGAGGACGCCCACATGCACTCCGCCGGCGACCACCAAGCCCCAACACCCACGCAGATGCTGGCTGGCGTGCTGGCCCGCGACACCCATCAGGCCTCGGCCACCGAAACCCTGCGCCAGGAGTACGCGGCCGCCACCAGCGACGAACGGCTGGAGCAGCTCTACCGCCACGGCGCTGAGCTGGCCGCCCGCGACTTCACCGCCGCCACCTTCCCGGCCTACATCGACGCACTACCGCGGGCCTACGCCCACCAGCTCGAGGCAGACCCCGACCAGTACCAGGCCCTGGCCGCCGCGTGGACAGAAGCAGCAACCCGAGGCCTCGACCCCCGCGACCTCTGGCAAGAAGCCACCGAGAACCTGGATACGGCCAACCAGCCAGGCACCGTCATCGCCCACCGGATACGTCACGCGACCGGTGAGACCACCGACTCCGCAGCCCTGCCCACTCCCCCGCCCGTGGCCCCGGGATGCGATACCGAACTGACCACCTGGCTTGCAGAGACCCATCGCACACTCGCCGCCGAGCCTGCCGCCACGGCGGTAGCCCGTGCAGCGTCCTTCACTGCCGAGGACTTTGTCGCCTCCTACCTCGACTCCCGGTCCGCAGAACACGAACCCGGCCCGGACACTCACCCCACGACGAGCTCGCCATGGGGGCCATCACCCGACTCCTCCCCCGACCTGTGGTGACTCGCCCCTGCTCGTGCGGCGCTAGTGATCAGGCTGCGGTGCGGGCCCATTGGTGGGGTGCGAGCAGCATGTCGGGGGCGGGTAGGGCGGCGCGGGCTGCGGCGACCAGTTCCCACCAACTGTCGGGGTCGGCGTCGCGATGGCGATCTTGGGCAGCCATCGCCGCGCCCCAGGTGGTGGCTGATAGTGGCGGGCCGGTCGAGGTGGCGCCGTAGGCCAGGGCGATGTCGGTTGGGTGGGTCTGTTCCGCCTCAGCAGGGTTGGGGAACTCGCCCCATTCGGCCAGCGCGTCGGAGCGCTCTGGCTGATGCCGGGTGGTGAACCACCACACGAACACCGCCGAATGCAGCCGGTACAGGCGCACCCGATCGGCGTGCGCACCGTCGACACCAGCAGCAACGGCCGCTCGCGCTAACCGCGACCGACTCCGGTACCCCCGGCCATCGCCGGTGCACAGCCCGAACGAGCGCAGTGCGCGCAGTTTGCTGCGCACCGTCGCCGGACAGATCCCCAGCCTGGTCGCCAGCTCACGCACCGATGCGCGACCAACGGCCATGTGGGCCCATACGCGCATGCCCAACACCCCAAGGGGGCGGGCGTGCCAAATGTCCTCGCGGGCGCATTCGAGCTCGGCGTGAAGCTGGCGCTGCATCTCCGGGGTAAATACTGCGCCACTTCTTTGCTCCCCACCCCCGGGTCTTACGATCCGCCACACTGCCGCCCAGGGGCCGGCCGCTCGCTGCACGCGGGCGACCCACCCCTGCTGGAGAAGGACCCTCAGTCGATCGGCGACGGTGTCTCTGGTCAGGCCGGCGGCGAGGGCCCAGTCGCGCTCGGACAGGTGCACCTCGCTTGCTGCGGCTGCGAGGGTGCGGGCGGCCAGGGCCAGGAGCACGAGGCGGTCCTGGGCTCCGGTCTTACCGGCCCACCTGCCGGGCCGTGCGTCCATGCGTGCGAGCAGGTCGGCGACGGTTGCTTCAGCAGTACGGCGGGCGGGTGAGGGTCCTGCAGTGCTGGGCCGGGTGTAGCTGGCTGCGGTGACGGCTTTGGCCCACTGGCGGGCCAACTCGGCGGCCGCGTCAAATCGAGGGCTCCGCTCCCCCGTGCTGGTGCGGTGGGTGCGGACGAACTCCAGGCCGGGCCAGCGGGCGGTGAAAGCGGCGTTGTGCAGGTCGCGGTACTGCATTCGAGCGTGGGCGCAGGCCAGCAGGATCGACCACCCCACCGCGGAGGCATCGGTGCGGTCGGTGATCGGGGCGCGGGTAAGGGCACGGATCTGCGTGGGCAGCGGGCGTCTGGGTCCGGCAAGGTACGGATGGCCTTGCGCATCGACGTGCACAGGAACCGGGGCGATCCCAGCACCGGTGGTGGTTTTGCTGCTGGCTTGAGGGGGCTGTGTCAGCTGCGTGAGAACTGCGCGCAGGCTTCGCAGGGACACCGGGCGGATATGGGGATCTGTCAGGGGCATCGATGTGCCGCCGGCGCGGTGGGGCGAGCCTGGGGCGCGGACACAACCCGTACGCGGGTTAGCCAGCGGGCCCCGGTCCAGCGAGGGCCACGCGGCGCTGAAAGCGTCGATGATCGGTGCCAGGCGCTGCGGGGAGATGGCGGTGCTCAGCCGGATCCATACGTGGTATCCCCCACCAGGTCCTGATGAGCACACCAGGTGCTCGATGCCCGCGGCAGTTAAGGCAGCTGTGCACGCTGCAAGGTCTGTGTCCGCGGTTGAGCCGGCATGGTGGGCGTCGAAATCCAGGGCGAGGAGCCGAAACTTGCCCGATTCATCGGCTAGGTGCAACGCGAAAGGCGTCCCCTCCCCCGGCGCGCCGTCGGTGAGGCGCCTGGTGGCGGCGAAGGTATGCGCCTTGTGCGAGTCGACACGCACATACGGGCGCGGACTCCACGCGCACACCACAGAGTCCCACCACCAGGTGGAATCGAGGGATATGACGTTGTCGCGGTCAGAGCGAGACACGCCGACCGGATCGACTGGACCATCCGATGGGTATGACTTACTCTGAGAGGTGCCTGGAAGCACAGCTCTCCTAATTGGTGAGCAACACCGAGTTTGAGCGCCAACTCAGACTCTTGACTTTCGATACCGGCCCACTCGCCAGTGGGCCGGTATCAGTCATTTCAGGTGCTGCATTGAGTGTTTAGTTTTCAGTCACGCAGCTGGCTACTTCACGCGGGAATCGCCTCCTGGTCGTCGTAGCTCGACACGGCTTCAGACATGCCGAGGTGTGCCGCTGCGACCTCGGCTACGTACTGGTTCATTGAGATGCCACGGGCTGCCGCTTCACGTCGAAGCGCGTCATAGACATCTGAAGGTACGCGGACTGTCATTCGTGTCCGCTCCCCTAGCGCTGGTCTCCCAGGCCCAGATCGTGTGGTCGCCATGACGTCAAAAATGGCATGCATGACGTCAAAAATGCGCGCGACACGCGCAAGGCGTCAAACATGCCGCGAGCGGTGACCTCGAGGACCGACGTGCCTTGGAGGTCCGGTCACTCCCCAATCAGCTGGCTCAACACCCCTGTGAGTCCAAATACTCGACGATGGCCTTGTCGGTGATAGAAGCAATGCTGATGGTGCGGTCGCCAGTTTCGTAGCGGAGCTTGTCTACTGCACGTAATAGACGCGCTTTAGTGGACGGGCGAAGCCGTACGTTGTGCTGCTCTGTCAGTCGCTCTTCAGCTGAGCCCCCTGCCGCGGAAGCCGGGGTCGTGGGAATAGCTGGTGGCTTAGTTCGTGAAGGTCTCTCAGGCAGGTCTGCTGCAGGATGCACAGCTCGACGGATTGCGGGTTCACGTTCGATGCTCATGCTGCAGCTCCTTTGGGGCCAAGCGCTAGCTCTGCTAGCAGATCTGTATACGCGACCTGGAGGGCTAGGGCCTTTCCGCCTGTGAAGCTATGGATCGGTGTGTGCGAGCTATGTGCGTCCTGGCGTGCGGTTAGCTCCGGGATTGAGGTCTTAGCCACCAAGTCCCCGTACGTGTCGCGAAGTTCACGCTCGCGGAATTGGTGTTCGCCAGTTGTCCTCTTGCGGCTCAGGACGAGCTTTTCGAGCACGAGGTGCGGGTTGGGTCGCCTCTGGACGTTACGGATGGTCTCTTGCAGGTTTTCAATCCCGCGGACACTGTCAATGGTCGGCTCAGTGACAGCGATGACTCCGTCTGCTGCGCAGAGCACGGCGAAGAGGAGCTTTCCCAGTGACGGTGGGCAGTCAAATAGGACGGCGTCGTAGGCGGACAGGTCGAGCCCCTCGAAGGCGATGTCGAGGCGAAAGATGAGGTCATTGGCGCCGTCAGATTCGATGTTCGCCAGCGCTTCGTTGGATGGGATGAGATCCACCTTGTCCCACGGAGTTGCGATGACTGCGTCGGCTGCCGACCCCGGGACCGTTCGGTTCATGAGGTCGAATGTCGTCATCATGGTCTCCGTCAGTTCGACACCGAGGCCCGTCGTGGAGTTGCCTTGAGGATCGACGTCCACCACTAGAACGTTGCGCCCTTGATGGCTTAGCGCACTGGCCAAGCCCAGCGTTGTAGCAGTTTTGCCGACGCCGCCCTTCTGGTTGCAGAGAGCCAGTTTTCGAGTCAATGTCCATTCCTCTCCACGAAGGTAGCTGGGCAGAGCTAGCTGTGTTGAATGCGCTAGCGAGCCTAGCCTGATGAACAAGGCTACCTTGCGTATCTAGCACAGCTGCGACAACGACGATAGCTTTAAGGGCTAATACTGCTATATTAGCTAGAAATGCTAGCAATGCTATGTCTGCGACGCTAGCTATTGCTGGGCAACTGGCCTACGGTGCCAACGCCAACAGGTCCAGTGGAGTGCGGTCGCAATCGGCCTCAGTCAAGTAGATCGAGGTAGGTGCGGCGCGCCTTCATTGCGTGAATGACTTCGATACTGCCGTCGTCGTAGTGCAGAGCGACCAGTTCCAGGACACGGGCTTGGGAATCGAACCCCAGCGTGAGTATCCGTTGGGGATGGTCATCGTCGAGCGGTCCGGAGAGGAGGGGGGTGGCCAGTGCGGCCCGGATGTCGTCGTCGGCGATGCCGTGTTTGTGCGCGGATGGGCGGATGATCACGAGGCGGCGGCCCACTGGGCCAGTGCCTGGCGGATGGCCTCGGACCGGTTTAGGTGCTCGCGCTCTGCGCGGGCCATTACGGCTCCAAGCTCGGCGTCAGTGAGTCGAACCGGCACGACCTTCGCGGCGTGCTCGGCCCGTGCAGGGCGACCCATGCGTTTGCCCAGCCATGCAGGGTCATAGCCAGCTTCGGCTTCGTCGACCCACTGGTCGATCTGCTCCTCGGAAATGTCGTGCCCTTGAATCTTCCGCTCCATGAACACAATCGTAATACGAATGACTGACTAGAGGAAGGCGCTCGGCGGGGGAACCCAACGATGTCCTGTTGGGGTACACCCGTAAGAGACGGGGCTCGCATCGCTTTCCGACTGTTTCAGGAAGTCGGACGAGTCGTCCAGGCACATACATCCCGGTGAGGTCTGGAACTCAGTAGTACAGAAAGGTCCGAGTCTGCGGAGGGCGGACGTCCCGAGTTCGAGTGCTGGCCCGGATAAGCGGTCGATGGACCATGTCGCGATGGCAGGTCACACTAGGAGCCTGAGCAGTCGCTCCTCCCGGCGACCTCGGGAGGGGGGGATAGTGAAGGACCTCGATGAGCTGTCCGAGGTTGGTGACCAGTCGGGCGTAGAGAGTTGGCTCCGCTGGGACCTGGACGACCTCGAAGACCGGGTTGACCGCAAGGACGGTGACGCTGCCCTCTATCGTGCCCTGCAGCGGCGGGGATTCAAGGGTGCACGCCAGGACGAGTTCGAGGACGTCCTCGCAAAGTACGGGCTCGCTGTTATCGCAGCCTGGATGGTCAAGGGGTGCATCGGGGAGAAGTGTCGAGAGAAGGGTCTCGGCGGCGCGGAGGTTCTGGACGGATTCGATCTGGATCACTACGACATCGAGTGGCTCGTTGTGGAAACCGTCAGCAGGTCGATCCGGGCGTTCCGCGAGGACGTACTGCCGAACGGGAAGTGGCAGCCCGACCGAGGCGCAGCCTTAAGGACGTACTTCATCGGTCAGTGCCTCATCCGCTACATCGACGTGGCGAAGGCTTGGAGAAGGCAGAAAGAGGCTGATGAGCGACTCGTTGCTGCCTTTTCCGAACGAGGGCGGGCGTCACTCAACCAACCGGTATTTGGAAGCGTCGAGGCCGACGTGGTCCGCAGCGAGATGATGGAGCTACGCCTGTCCAGGGTCAAGAACGACGACGCCCGGGAAGCTCTACTGATGCAGTTGGATGGATACAAGATCAAGGAGATCTCCGAGCAATTGGGTCGAACCGAGAAGTCCGTCCACGGCATGTTGAAGTACGCCAAGAAGCAGGTAGCGCGAGGCGAGGAGGACACGGCATGAGTGATTTCAGGCAGAAGCTGGAACGGTCATCGTTTGGAACTCAGGGGGCCGTCGAAGCGCGCAAGACCGTTAGTCAGGAACGGGCTGACCAGGTACTTCGTCGATCCCGCTCCGAGTCGAAAAAAACGTCAGGACGGAGCGAGGGTAAACGAGGGTCGGGGACCCTATAACTGGGTGTCGCTGGATGGAGAAAGCGACCAGGGCGGGCCCGCGCCAACGGACCCGCCCTGCCACGCGAGACCTATGATCCCGGTTCCATGGAGATGGATATCTGGATGGTAGCGGAGTCAGAGGAGGCCCATACGGGGTCTCCCTCCACTCGGGTGGTCGTCCAGATTGGAGGGCCATCATGGCCCGTCGCACTGTTAACCGATCTGCCGGCTCTGGCCGGTTCGTCAGCAAAGCGACCGTTGCGCGGTGGCCGGGGAAGACCACCACGGAGCGGGTCGGGAGTGGCACGGGGAACTCTCGGGCCGTGAACCGTTCTGCGTCGACCGGGCGCTTCGTCACGGACGCCACCGTGAAGAGGAACCCGGGAGGGACCATCCAGCAGAAGGTCTGATCCGGTAAGCCACGGGGCAGGGTGCCGATCAGGCGCCCTGCCCCTGCATGTTCAACAAGTGTGAGGCCGCCCTATATTTTCCAATCCGGCGTCGACCCCGGCTTGCTTCGGCAGGTCCGCGTCAGCCCAGGCGCCGCCACCGAATTATGCACGCAGACGAGCAGCTACTCCGAGTGAGACCTCTCTAAACTGGTTGGCCGAGAGATGCCGGACGGCCTCCGAGGCGGTTCGGGACGCTCAGTCTCGACGGACGCTATCGGCTTCGGCCTGTAGCCGAAGTGGTGTAACCCGCGATCACTGACGACGCCGTAGAAGGTTTCGCCCTCCGATGGTGGCTTGTGGGCGTCCGTCATCTAGTCGCTCCGCGACTGGTTGCAGAGGCGGTTGTCGGCGGCTTTCGGCCACGCCGATCTTGTGCCCCTTGATAGCCTCCGCCCTTCGGTGCGAGGAACCGACCGGTCGTGGCGGACCGCGCGATCCTCACCCTTGAGCTGCGGGTCGATGCTTCCTTGCCGGAGGCGGTGGACGTCCTAGCAGCCTTGTCACTCGTCGTCACGGTCGCCTCCCGAGGTCGGGGTTGTAGTGCGGGTCTTGGTGCCTTCCTGGGAGCCGACACTGTCAACCTTGATGATTTCAAGGGTAGCGATCTCGGCACCGCTTATCCACACGCCGTCACCAGTGGGTTCTCCGAACTTCCCATGCTCGTCGAGGCTGTACACCTCCTCGAGGTAGAGCTCGTGGTCGTCCGGGTACCCAGCGGCGAAGCTATTTCGGCCGAACCAGCCGCCGACAAACGTCCCGTCCGTCAGGAGTACGCGTATGAACGCTTCCTGTGATCGCTTGAAGGCGAAGTCCCAGGCGCTTGGAGTGGGGTCGTACAGGGCTGTGACGGGCGTATCGTTCTTTCGGTTTCGCCAAGCGTTGACTGCCAGTGCTAGACCAGCCGGCACTCCAAAGAGAAGAAGGGCTCCCACGCCGGTGATGGCGAACCATTTCCCCACTGACAGGAGTCCTGCCCGAGCTTGTTCGAGCATCGTGGGGGCGAGGGGGCCGAGGATGGGAAGGTATGCGACGGCTAGAGCTGCGCTAACTGCCAAAGCGCTTAGGACCCTTCCGGTTCCGTCACGCTGCGTCGGTGACGGGCCACGGAAGCTGGTTGAAACCGCCTCGAATACGACTCCCGGAAGAATGATTAGCAAGAGCGCGAGAAGCTGGTGTCCGCGTACACCCTGATGTGTCGGTCCGGGGACAGGTTCATGTGTAGGTCGGTGTTCGGCGTTCCGTAGTTGTTCGCCGAGGTGGGTGGGCCACCCTTGGAGTCGTCTTCCGGCAAGTTGACGATTCCCGAAGGGTGGCCCACCTCCATGATCCTGGATGAGGAGTCCTGGATGAATATCCGACGTTTCAAGCAGCTGCGTGCGACGGGCATGTCGTACGCGGAAATCGGTCGCGAGTGCGGTTGCGACTGGCGCACGGTGCGCAAGTATTTGTCCGAGGATGCCCCGGTTTCGCCGCCGTCGGCGCCGTCACGCAAGGGCACGCAGCGAATCGCAATCACCGCGGCGATCGCGGCATTGATCGATGTGATGCTGCGAGCCTGCATCGATATCAAGGCCACGGTGATCTGCGAACGCCTGGCCGATGAGCACGATGTGCACGTGCACTACCAGCGGGTCAAGAACTACTGCCGGGCCCGCCGCCCCGAGATCCGTGCCGAGCTCGGTCTTGATGAGCCAGGGACGGCGAGTCTGCATCGACGTATCGCCACTCTTCCCGGGGCCCAGGCGCAGGTCGACTGGGGTGATGAAGGCGATCTGCTGGGCACCGGGGTGCACATCTACTCGTTTCACATGACGCTGTCTTACTCGAGAGACCCGTTCTGTTGCTTCGTGACCTCAATGGATGCCGCAACGTTCTTCGACTGCCACAGGCGGGCGTTCGCCCACTTCGGCGGGGTGCCAGCGGCGATCGTCTACGACCGACTCAAGACCGTGGTGCGTCGCCATGTGGCCCCCGGTAAGGCCGTTCCGGTCACGGCCGCGGCCACCGCATTCGCCGGGCACTACGGCTTCGACATCGACGTGCTGGCCGCGTACCGGCCCACCGGGAAAGGGCGGGTCGAGCGGCAGGTCGACATCGTGCGCGAACACGTCGTGGCCGGCCGCAGTTTCCGCTCCACCGACGACGCTGATGCCGCGTTCGCCCGGTGGGTGACGATCCGCCGTAAGCAGGCGCACCGCACCCACGGGCAAGTCATCGGCGAGGCCGCTGCAACCGATCACGCAGCCCTGGGTCCGCTCCCGGCCATGGGGTACGAGATCTTTGACGATCACGTGCGCACTGTGGGCAAGGACTGCCTGATCTCGTTCGAGGCCAATCACTATTCGGTGCCCGCCGCCGAGGTGACAGCCAGGATGAAAGTATTGGTTCGAGCCACCGCCGACCACGTGATGATCTGTCGTCTCGATACCCCGGCGAAGGTGTTGGCCACTCACCGCCGGGGAAGCAGAGGGCATGAGTGGATCATCGACCCCTCTCACTGGGACGGCCTGCCCGACGGAACAGGACGCGCCATCAGCCATATCCTGCCGGACGACGGCACTACGCCTGTAAAGCCCATGGGGTCGATGTCGGTACTAGAGCAGTTCCTGTCAGGAATTGAGCCGGTACCGGATATTCACTGGCCGCTGGCCTCCTACGAACTCGTGGCAGGTCAGGCATCGTGAGCGAATTCGTCGTCAGTCGCATTTCCGCCGCCGCCGAGCGGCTCAAGCTACCCCATACCGCTGCCAGTGCAGCGGATGCTGCCGCCCGAGCTGAGCAGGCCCAGCTGGGCTACCTGGACTTTCTAGACCAGCTGCTCGAGGAGGAGGTCACCCACCGGGAATCGGGGCGATTCCGCAACGCGCTCAAACTCTCCGGGCTGCCACACCACAAGACCCTGGAGGACTTCGACTTCGCGTTCCAACCCGGCATCGACGCCAGGCGCCTCAAAGACCTCGCGGCGATGGAATTCGTTGAACGCAAAGCCAACGTCGCCCTGCTCGGCCCGCCCGGAGTCGGCAAAACCCACATCGCCGTGGCACTCGCGGTCACCGCATGCCGGGCCGGCCACTCGATCTACTACACAACCCTGGATGAACTGGTTCGCAAGCTGCGCAAGGCCGACAATCTCGGCACCCTGCCCAAGCAGCTGTCGAGTCTGGCCCGGCCATCACTGCTGGTAATCGACGAGGTCGGATACCTCCCCCTCAGTCGCGCTGAGGCAAACATGTTCTTCCAGCTGATCTCACGCCGCTACGAAAAGGGCTCCACGATCATCACCAGCAACAAGACCTTCGCCGAATGGGGCACGGTCCTGGGCGACGAAGTGCTGGCCACCGCGATCCTCGACCGGTACCTGCACCACTGCGAGGTCATCGCCATCAACGGGCCGTCCTACCGCCTCAAAGATCGCGCAGACCTTGTCAGCAACGCTGAGGACCCGGCACCATAAGACCCAGCCGGACACCGACACGTGAACCTGTACCCCGAACGACACGTCACCCTGTACACGGACAGCTGGAACTCGTTGGCTGGCGCAGTGGGCATCTCAGCGGGTCTCCTGTTCAGCGGGTCAGAATTGAAGAGCAGCTAGTCAGGATTTGGCCTCGTTCAAGTACCGGTAGACCGACGTACGGTGCAGCCCGAAGAACCGGCCGAGCTCCGCGGCGGTGTACTCGCCGGAGGCGTGCATCCGGCGCAGCTTCTCGGCGTCGGTGGGGGAGAGTTTGTGTTGCCTCCCCTTGTACTTGCCTTCCGCTTTGGCGCGGGCGACGCCTTCGCGGGTTCGCTCGCGGTTCATGGCGACCTCGAACTCGGCGGCCATGCCGAGCACCTGGAATAGCATCGCGCCGACCGGGTCGCTGGGATCGTAGGTCGTGCGTCCGACAGTCAGGGCTGCGCCCTTGGCCCGGATCTCGTCTGCGATATCGAGAAGGTCGCGCAGCGAGCGGCCTAACCGGTCGAGCTTGGAGACCACGAGTTCATCGCCGTCACGCAGCTCGCCTATTGCCCGCTCGAGGGCGGGCCGCACGCGTCGGCGTCCGCTCACGGCTCGATCCAGATGGATCTTCTCGGGCGCGACTCCGAGAGCGACGAGAGCCTCCCGTTGCGTCTCGACGCTCTGCTCCGCGGTCGACACGCGCCCATACCCGATCTTCACCCCGCCAGTGTTGCATATACCCCTAATTTGCGCTCGCTCTTTGCGCTACACGTATATGCAACGGCGGCACGCAGGGGCGGTACGGTCTCCGAGACGCATTGCCGGTGTCGCGTTAGGGGATCGTCTATTGCGACATAGGTAAACGCAGGGGATTGAGTCTGGGGAAGCAGTTCGGCAAGGTACTAGCATGCCGACCTCGCTGACCCCCGATCCGCCGGTTGCCTTCGTCTCTTACTCTGGGGCCGGCGAAGAGCACGTCGGGTGGGTCATCAACCTGGCTCGCCGCTTGCGGGCAAACGGTGTCGACGTCCACCTCGACAGGTGGGACGTGAGCCTCGGCCACGACCTGTACCTGTTCATGGAGCGATACGCCGATCCTTCGGCCCGTGTCCTAGTTGTGCTCTCCGACGACTACGGCCCCAAAGCCAACCGTCGCGACGAGGTGTCTTCCGGCGTCGGTACCGAGACGACAATTGTCTCCCCGACCGTCTACCGCAACTTGGGCGGAAATCGGGTGATCCCGGTTATCCCGGACTCTGGCACGGTGGCAGACGAGCCTGTTGTGCCCACCTATCTAGTTGGCCGAACTTGGATCGACTTCCGACATGACCACGAAGCAGCGTATGAGCAGCTGGTGCGCGATCTGCACGGAGCTCCGATTGAGGCTGCCCCACCGCTGGGGCCTAGTCCGTTCGTCGGTACAACTGACGCTCAAGCAAGCGCCTTGATTCGCAATGACCCGGCCCGCTGGAACGACGGTCGAACGGGCGGGTTGGTGCAGGTGAACTTGAACGAAAACTCCGGTCGGTTCGCAATCGGCAGCGAGGAGGCCCGCTTTGAGATGCACTTGGAGTACCCCTTCAGTGCGGCGCAGCCTGGAGGGCAAAAGATAATCCGCCACTATAAAGACGGCATCGGCCACATCGGCCTTGTGGCCGCAGCTGCCGACCACCCAGAGGCTTTCGCAGACCTCTCCGCCCTGCCGATGTCCAACCGCGTGGAGAGTACGGTCCCTGGCGACGCAATGGTCATGATGAACCGATGCGGCTACTGGGCGCTGCTCATGCTTGACAAACGTAGTCTTCCGCCGCGGCCTGAACGGCTACGAGCCAATCGCCCGTGTTGCGTTTCGTAATTGCTACAGACCGAACCGCTTCCCTCACGCTTGCTGACCTGCCTAGGTCAACTGCGTAGAGCGGAGCTGCCTCCCTCTTGAGCACCAAGCGGGGTGCATCTTGAACCGACACTGGACGGACGACGCGATATGCGCTCGCCACTTGCCAGGCACTGTGTAGTTCTCGGCGCGGTCCTCGAGGTTTCGAAAGGTGCAGCGCAAGGGTGGCTTTTGCATAGCGTCTGGATGTCGGCGGTCGAAGGGTCCGAAAGGGCCCTGCACCAGTAGCGGTGCGCTTGGAGGAGATGGCATGGAAGAGGAACTTGGGTCGAGATACGGATCGGGCCGATTACAAGCGGGTGATCCGGTTCTTTCCTGACTATGGCCGCGACCACCCGTTGTGGGAAAGCGAAACCGACAAGTATGGAATGGACCCGGAAGATTACGGGCCTGTCGAAGTCGGCTGGGGTCAACGCCTGGCGCGGTGGATGGCGCACTGGGAGACCAACTTCGTTCCCGAAACGGGATGGAAGTCGGAGCAAGCAGCCGGAGGACTCGAAACGTGTGGGCGACTCGCTGTTTGGAAGACCTGCGTGGGGAAGTCGCCGACTTTGCCGAAGTGCGTGATGAACGGTGGTGTTTGACGGCTCGGTAGCGACAGGCGCGGGGATTGCCTCGGTGAACGAGACTGCCTCGTCCAAGTGCGCTCAGAGCCCCTACTTGTCATAACGTCTGGATATCGGCGTCTATTGACGTGGTGTGGGGATGCCGCGGTCGCTGTGACCGCCGCGCTAGAAGGCGATGATGCTTTGTAGTTGTAGAGCGTCGAGTCGCTGAGGTGGCAGGGACCGTCTTTTCCAGGAGCTCGTCGAGGGGGAGCTGTCGCTTGCTGTGGCGTTGGTTCGCCTAACTTTGCGCTGGCGCGGGCGGCGGCGGGGGAGGGCGAGTGGGTCTACGTTGAGATGCGGCTGGGGCAGCACCTCGACACCTCGCTGGGGTGCCTTGGCTCGGGTCTGGTTGCTCGTCGGGCCAGCTCAGTGCATGGATTTAGACGCGGGCCACGACAGAACACGACTGGGACAGGAGGGGCCGGTCGCGTACCGCGACCGGCCCACCTGTCCCACTTCAATCAGGGTGCCCCTCGTGAGCGTTAACCCTCGTCACCGCCGCCGTTGTCACCGCCGTCGCCGTTGTCAACGGGCCCACTGCTACTCAGGCTTCCGGCAGAACCGGTGGCTCCCTCCCCTGAACCAAGCGACCCCTCAGCAAGGCTGCCGGTGCCGGGCTCCGGCGGGGGAACATCCTCAAAGGCGGTGAACGCGTAGTGCGGACCGGCCGAGAGGCCCGACCCCTGCAGACGAAGATCACACCGAGCGGATCGGCCCCCCGCTCGCCTAGGGACGGCGGGCTCAGAGTGGTGCTCCAGTTCGCCGTGGCGCCGTTATTCACCGTGAAGGTACCGATCCGGCCGACCATGCCGCTCATGAGCGCATCCTGGTTGGCGTTGGCGATATCGGCAGCCTCGGAGACTCCGTCGCTCAACGACCCGGCGGCGCTGCCCGACGGCAACAGCTGGAAGAGAGGCCAGAACGGCACATTGACACCGGCCTGGCCGAGGAACGGGATGCTGCTGCCCGCCTGGATCTGGCCTGGTTGCGTGTTCTGGAAGCGACTGTAGTAGTCGATCGACCTCTCGACCACTTCGGCGGTGCTTACAGTGCCGCCGCGGACCGTCGTCGGGTTCGCGTCCGGTGAGGTGCAGTTGAGGTTGCTTCCGAAGGTGTTGGCGAAGGTCCCGGAGACCGCACCGGTTTCTCGGTCGATCCCGTCGATCGTGATGGTCACACCGTCACGGTTGGTGAAGATCGTCTGCCGGGGATCGGTGTCCCCCGGGATGACGTTCTGCGCCGACGCAGCGGCGAGACCACTCACCACGAGTCCGGTGGCGGCCACGGTCGCGACGGCGGCGCGGCGTAGGGAAGAGGGCATAGCTTTCCTCGAATGATCGGAGATCGGGTTGGGGGGAGTGGGGAGCTCGGGCAGGCGCATCACAGCACCCCGGGCTCTACATCGTTCTCGAAACCGGCAAAGACGAAGTTCTCGACCGGGTTCGAGGTATGACGGCAGAAGAACATCGCCGCCGCCTGCCACTGGCCGCGGTCACCGGTTCCCGGCACGGCGAGGTCGGCGACCCAGTCTGACGACTGCCCGGCAGCGAGCGTGAAGGCCGTCGAGGATCCAACCCGCGGATCGCCGGTACGGCCTGCCAGTCTCGCCGCCGCCTGCATATCGCGGATCTCCACCAACTCCGCCGTGGAGTCCCCGAGCACGGAACCGCCGATGCTGCCGCCGGGGAGGATGTCGTAGAGGCTGCCGGCGAACACGGGACCGCCGCCACCGATCGGGATGGCGAAGCCACCGGGCGCGTAGATGTGGGTCGCGTAGTAGTTCATGGCCCGAGCGACGACGCCGGCTTCGGTCACCTGGCCGGGGTACTCGGCCCCGTCGAGCCCCGGTGTGGCGCACCGGAGAGGGCGGTCACCAGTGTTAGTGATGCTACCGGAGACCTGGCTGGGCGCCTCGCCCTTGTCGTCGACGGTGACCTCGACGAGGTCGCTGTCGGTGATCACGACGACGCCTTCGTTGTCGGCACCGGGGATCTGCGCGGCAGCCACTCCCCCGGAGAGGACGGTCGTGGCTGCGATTGCGACTGCGGCGGCCGCTCCGAGAACAGTCTTGGTGGGAGTCTTCATTCGGTCTTCTCCTGAGAGTCCGGCCTGTGCCTGGCCAGGTGGGGGTGGTGGCTGCTTCCTGGATTCGACGTCAGCATCGGCGGGGATCAGCTGCCCGGGAAGCGACCGGTGTCGCCGCTCGGGTCCGGGATGACGGCCGGGCGACCGTTCTCATAGCCGTGAAAGACGTATCGCTGGCCTTCGAGCACGCAGGTCACGAACACCCCGGTGCTGAAGTCCTGCCACCCCCCGACGCTGGGCCGCGGGAGTTGAACCGTGAACGGCTGACTGGTTCGGGCCGGGACCGAGAGGGAGGTACCCATTGAGACGGCCTGGCCCGCCAGGCGGGCCGCGTCGTAGGACTGGGCGATGGGCGACATGGCCGCGAGGTCGGGCCACAGCATCTGCGCCAGGCTGGCCGGGGCGAAGCCGACCGCACTGCCGAGATCGAAGACCTGGTCGTCGAACCCCGGCCCCTGGACTACCAGAGTGAACGGTTGCAGCGGCGAGTAGGGGAACTTAGCGTAGAAGTCGACACTCTGCGCCACGATCGTGTCGCGGGTGACAGTTCCTGCTGGACTTCCGTCCACCCCAGTGCAGGTGAGGTTCGAGTCGGTGTTGTTCTGGATGCTGCCGCTGACGGACCCGGTGGCCGCGTCCGGACCCTGCACCGCCAACTGGACTCGTCGGTCGTCCACGGGGAAGACCTGGGTAGCGCGGTTCTCGCCGGGGATCTGCGCGGACGCGACCCCACCAGCGGCGATAGCCGCCATGGCGGTCAGTGCGACCGCTGTAGCACGGCGTACCGACGTGTGGCGTGTGGGCATTGTGGGGACTCCTCGGGGTGGGGAAACATGCCCGGTCTCAGAGGCCAGCCCGGGCGGCGGAAACTGAATGAATGACAGCGTAACGGAGCTCTCACCGAAGTGTTATAGATCTCTATGATCACTGCTACCGTTTTTTCAGTCCCCTAGCGTCTCCCGACCATCGTCGGTCCCACGATCGAAGGATCCTAAGCCCCATGTTGATGAAAAAACTCACGTCGGCACTGGCCGGCGTCTCCATGGCCGCGGCCGCGGCGGTCGCCGTGACGCCAACGGCCAACGCCCAAGCCGATGTAATCGACGACACCCGCACGGTGACGTTCACATGTCAGGGCACCGACGTCGGACAGGCCGTCGTCTCGCCCTCCGAGTTTGACGTGACGTTTCCCGAGGAGGTGGCCCCGGGTGAGTTCTTCTCCGTGACCCTCCAGCCGGGCCAAATGCGCAACAACAGCCGCGACCTGCAGCGCATCACGTTCGACTACTCACTCCCCGACAACGCCTCGCTCATCGGGCTAAATCTGGGTTCCGACGGTCTCAACGTGGGCGGGACCGCCCAGGTCGTCCGCGTCGATGCCACCTCCAAGACCACCAACGCGCAAGGGGGCGCAGCGCGGATCTGGGGCGGAGTATCGGCCCGGTACGGGTCCTCCAGCAGCACCAATGGCACCGGCGGACTGACCGTCAACGCCAACACCGACTTCCGCCTGCCGTCGCTCGAGATCGTCATGCGCGCTCCGGCCACCGTCGGCGAGGAGATCTCGATAGGACTGCCCGGGGCGAACTTGACCGGATTCAACGCCGCGTCCACGGACTTCCAGTGGATCAAGGCTCGCACGAGTTCCTGGAGTAACAACGCGGTGGCCAACGAGTGCACCTCGGGGGCCAGTGCCGCCGAGCTCACCACGACTACTGTGGGCGATCTGGACCCCGTCCTGCTCGACACCACCACCACAGTGACCAGCTCGATCGATCGGACCGGCCCCAACCAGTCGACCACACTGACCGCTCAGGTCGGAACGCAGTACGGAGTGCTGCCGCAGATCGCCACCGGTGACGTCACGTTCCGCGACGCGACCTCGGACGAGGTTCTCGGTACCGCGACCCCCGATTCGAGCGGAGTGGCGTCCATCCAGCACACGTTCGACCCACTTACCGCGGGACAGCCCGATGAGACCCGCACAGTGGTGGCGCAGTTCTCAGGTGTCGACGGTGACCTGACCGGCAGCACGTCCGAACCCGTCACTGTGACTCTCACCGGCGACCCGACCGTGAACTACACCACGACGTTCAACCTCACCGCCGTGCTCAACCAGGAGGATGAAGGCTTCGTTCCAGTCACCATCAACGCCTCGATCAACCGTCCTTCCGGGACCACCATTCCCGACGGCTTCCGGGTTCAGCTGTTCCGGGGCAACACCGCCATCGGCGAGCCCATGGCTCTGCCCGAAGGCAGCACGATGAGCTGGACCGACAGCATCGAGCGCCTTCCCCAGACCCGCACGCAGACGTACCGGATCGAATCGGTGCCGTTCGTCGATGACTTCGAGCAGTGGACAGGGACCTCACCCGCACCTGTCACCGTGACCGTCAACGGCACCGACCCCTCACTCGACCCGCCGATCGTGCCCGGCGCCGGTAGCCTGGGCTCGCTTACCGCCAGCCTCAGCTTCGGTAGCTGACACCCCCCACAAACGACAGGACCCGTCCGCGCATCCGGCGCGGACGGGTCCTGTCGTTGCGGTAGGTTAGTCTCGGATGTCCGGTGGCATCTGAATGCGCGTGGTCTGTTCGACGTCCGGCTCCATGCCCGGGCGCTCACGACCGGAGCCCGTGCCGGACGAGGCCTCCGTCGACGCCTCCGCCTCCGCGGTCTGCTCCTCCTCCGGTTCCGCACGTTGGGCTTGAAGCTACCGGCCCGTGGGGGCGCAGGTGTCACCTCGGGCCGGAGCCACACGGGGGTCTGGTCGTCCGCAGGCTGGGCGTGACGCCCACCGGTCCCCGCATCCAGATCGGACCCGCCGTCGATGCGGGCCGAAGCGCTCGACCTTTGTGCGGATCTCGTCCTCGTCGTCTTCCGAGCCAAGCGGCTTGATACCGGACACGCCCGTAGTTAGCGGCGGGACCGAGGAACCCACGACTCGGCACCGCAGCTTGTCATAATATAAGTTATCGGCGTTAACGCTATAGACGTAAAGGCAAGGTATTCAGCGCTGTTGACCTGCATGGACACGATGCTCGCTCTTATTTGGCGAGGGTTTCGCGAGGGTTAGTGAGTTGTCCGCGGGCGTCGGGCCAAGTCGGCGGGGGCCTGGGGGCTGTCGAGCGCCCAGGCGGTGGGGCTGGGGTCGATTTGGTCCAGCGCCGCCAGGGGTTGTCGGCGGTCGACGGTGGTGTTCCAGGCGCGGTGACGGTGACCGATGTGGGCGCGCAATCCCCGCTGGTTGCTGATGGGGCTCGCAGTCGGTGCTGTCATGGTCTACGCGTGACTCAGACCACTGGACAATGTTAGGGTGAATGTCAATTAGCCTTACAAAGCCGTGGGAGGTGTCCAGAGTGACTACGCGCTACCTTCGGAAGGACGAGGGCTTTTTCGCCCCGGATTCGGTGGCCCGACGAGTGTGGTCGTATCCGACGTCGGCCCTGTTCGGATTCATCCGGTCGGTGACGATCGAACATCTCGATCCGGATCTGACAGCAGCCGTTGACCACAGCGGGCAGGTCGTCCAGCGACCGGCGGTGCGTTATGACCGCACGGTCCAATACTTCGCCACTGTGCTCTTCGGGGACGCTGAGACCGTCATCAAGTCGTCGGATGTGCTGATGAAGGTGCACGCGCGCGCTCACGGCCCGAATCCGGTGACCGGCGGCGAGTACGACTCCAATCGCCCGTCCTCGCAGTTGTGGATTCATATGACGGCCTGGCACTCGATTCTCTACGTCTACGAGAAGTACGGTCCGGGCAAGCTCAGCCGGTCCGACGAGAACGAGTACTGGCGTGAGTGTGCCGTCGCGGCGCAGTTCCAGCCGATCGAGATCGATGACGTCCCGCGCACCCGAGGCGAGGTGCAGAAGTACTTCGACGACTGGCGCGACCGGCTTGCTTCCTCCGAGGCCGCGATGTACAACATCGACTTCATCCTCGACGGGATGCGTACCGTTTTCACCGCTCTGCCCGCACCGATGCGGTTGGTGTTGGGGCCCTTCGTCAGGGCCGGCGTCGTGGCAACCTATCCGCGGTGGATGCGGTCGATGATGGGCGTGCGGCAGTCGCCTGTTACCGATGCGCTTGCGTCGGCGGCAATCCGACCGGCGATGGCGGCACTCGCCCGGGGCCCCCGCGCGCAGGTCTGGTTCCTCAACCGCATCGCGCCGCGGGGCGGGCCGGTTCTCGAGGGCTATCTCAGGGGGGTGGACGCAGAATCGTCGAGTGTCTACACGCCGCAGGAGGCGCGTAAGAAGTTCGGTGACCCCCGCAGTCCGCTCGAGCAATACTCTGACCTGCTCGCCGCCCGGCAGCAGGGTTCCGCTCCCGCGCCGTACGAGCACAATCATCGGGACGACCTACTGGAGTTCGCCACACCAAAGGCGCAGGCAAGCCGATAGGCGGCGCCTCAAGGCGTAGCGGTGTGTGGCGAATCTCCCTGGCGCAATGTCCTGCGGAACGGAAGCCCGGGGCTATCCCCAACAGACCGCACCCCAATGGCAACCGCGCGGTTCTGACATCTGACCCAAACATAATTGCTGGCAGGAGCGTTATTCTGCAGTCCGCATTCGTGCTTGGCGATTAGTTGGCAGCTGCGTACGCTTCCATAACGTCGGCAGGAATGCGCCCGCGATTGGAGACGTCGTAGCCGTTGGCCTGGGCCCATTCGCGAATAGCCTTGGTGTTGGCGGACGAGGTCTTCGCGGAGGTTCTTGTAGCGGCCTTGGTGTTTCTTCCGGTCACGCGGTGGCCGGCCTCGATGTATGGGGCCACAGCCTCTCGCAGTGCCTGGGCGTTGTCGTCGCTGAGGTCGATGGAGTATTCCTTGCCCTCGAAAGCGAACGAGACAGTG